>NZ_FNAF01000004.1:0-35074 GCF_900101835.1 Peptococcus niger | reverse complement strand
AAGGCTGCTGACGTTAAAGCCAAGGCCGTCGTGGAAAAAGAAAAGGCTGAAGAAAAGCTGGATGACGTTCAAAATAAAGCAAAAAAAGGCAAGGCGGACGCCGCCAAAGCCGTTGCAGAAAAAGCCGGCGATGTATTGGAGGCTGAAAAAGCACAGGCCAAGGCCATCGAGAAGGAAGCTCGTCAAATCAGCGAAAAAGCGCGCGAAGCCATTGTCGAAGAGCCACTTGCTGAACCGGCCCAAGGGCCACATAAAGATGCTGCCAAAGCCGTTGGCAAGCAGGCCGGTGCCGTGTTAGAAAAAGAAGCCGCCGACCAAGCAGCTCTTCAGGAGCGGGCCGAAACCATAGCCGCCGATGCAAAGGCAGCCATGACAGAACCAGCCCCCCGCAAGGACGCTAAGAAAAACAGCGGCAAGCATCAGAAAAAGCAAAAGAAAAATTAACCCCCGTAAATAAAGGCCTAACAAATTGCCTTCATGATGCCTTGTCCTCGTAACAGCAACTCCCCCGCCATACCTGTGATGACGGGGGAGTTGCCATATTCTCACATCGGAATAAGGCATTGCCAGCCCTCTTTTACATTTATAAATCCGCCGGAAAGTGCTATGATAGAAGCAAATCATCACTTTATGATTGTGAGGTGCCTTATGTCCAATCCAACCTTTAATTTTGAAGCGGCGGCCCGACGCATTCGCCAAATGCTTCTACCTACGCCGATTATTGAGTCCTCCTATTTTTCCACTGCGACCAACAACCACATTTTCTTAAAACCTGAAAACCTGCAGCGCACCGGTGCCTTTAAAATTCGCGGCGCCAGCAATAAAATCTTTTCCTTAAGCGATGAAGAACGCGCTCACGGACTGGTCACCGCTTCTGCCGGGAACCACGCCCAGGGCGTTGCCTGTGCCGCAGCCTTTGCCAAGGCACGGGCGGTGGTGGTCATGCCCGAAACAACACCACTCATTAAAGTCAAGCGGACCAAAGCTTTAGGGGCTGAAGTGCGGCTGGTCGGCACCACTTATGACGATGCCGCTGCAGAAGCGATGCGGCTGGCCAAAGAAGAAGGCCTGACCATGGTCCACCCCTTTGACGACTTGGCGGTCATTGAAGGACAAGGCACCATTGCCTTAGAATTGCTCCGCGACTTACCGGACTTGGACGCCATTCTCGTCCCGGTTGGCGGCGGCGGTTTAATTGCCGGGATTGCCGCCTGTATTGCCAGCCATAAGACCGACTGCTGGGTCATTGGCGTCGAACCGAAAAACGCCGCTTCCATGCGCGCGGCCATCCGCTCCGGAGCCCGCGTTACCCTAGACGACGTTTCCACCATCGCTGACGGCACCGCCGTTAAAGAAGCCGGGGTGGAAACTTATGCCCTCTGCCGCCGGTTCGTCGATGACTGGCTGGTCGTTGACGATTATGAGCTGATGGAAGCCTTTACAGAAACCGTTGAGCAGCACAAACTGGTCGTGGAACCGTCCGGCCTGCTCTCAGTAGCGGCCGCACGCAAGCTGCCCTTTGCCAACAAGCAGGTCGCCTGCATCCTTTCCGGCGGCAATGTAGACATGCTCATGGTGGCATCCATGATCAATAAAGGCTTGCGCTCTCGTGACCGCATCTTTAAGTTTTATCTGGACCTGCCCGACCGTCCCGGCGAACTGCACCGGTTTACCGGCATCCTGGCCGATTTGCGGGCCAACGTCATTTCCATCTCCCATGACCGTTACAGCCTAACGAAACGCTTTTCCAATATTCATGTAGACGTCACCGTTTCCACCAACGGCCATCGCCATGTTCAAGAAATTAAACAGGCCTTGACTCAGGCAGGCTATACCGTCCACGATGTCATCGAATAAGGCTTGACCTATATTGCCACCGCCTCTGATTCCCGCCGGGATAGGGGGGCGGTTTTTCTAATCCCATCAAAATCCAGCCGGCTGCAAAAACAATTGTTTTTTTGCGCTATTGCGTATATGATAAGACCAATAACCCTATTTGGAGGAATTTTCATGGACAATCGCATGCGAAAACGTTTGCGCCGACTCTTGCTTTTACTCTTTATCGCAGCCCTTATTTTTGTCGGCGTTTTGATCACACGGCATTTTGCGCCAATTTTTCGCAGCATGCAGGATGCGGAGGCCGTCCGTACCTGGGCGGAAAACTACGGTTTTATCGGCCGTCTGATTTTTATCGCCGGCGTGGCCTTCCAGGTCTTGGTCGCTGTGGTGCCTGCCGGGCCCTTGGAAATTGCCGCCGGCTTCGCCTACGGACCGGTTCATGGCACCCTCATTTGTACCCTGGGCATGGTCCTCGGTTCGGCCCTTGCCTTCAGCTTGGTAAAAATTTTTGGCAACCGTTTTGTCGATTTCTTTTTTGACAACAATCGGCTTGAAAACTACGATTTTCTTACCAATCCACGTAAGCTCCACGGCCTGACCTTTATCTTTTTCCTCATTCCCGGTACGCCAAAAGATGCCCTCACCTACCTGCTAGGCCTAACCCCCATGACCTTGTTGAATTTTCTCATCATCAGCAACCTGGCCCGCATTCCGGCCACCTTAGTCAGCGCCATGGCCGGTGATGCCATCGTCAGCGGCGATTATATAAAAGTCACCCTCCTCTTCCTCGCCACCTCCCTCCTCTCCGTCCTCGGCTACATCGCCTACAACCGGTATCAATACCGGCACCGCAATACCTTCCGCCGTCACCGCCGTTAAAAATATTCATAAAGAAACGCCTCTTCCGGTGCAGCCATAGCACCAAAAGAGGCGTTTCTTTGTTCAATAAAGGGTTACCGTTTATTGCTGTGGCGCCAAATGCCCTGCGCCTCAGCGGCTTGAATCAAGTCTTCACGGAAATCCGGATGGGCGATGTTAATGATATTTTCTGCGCGCATCCAGGTGGGCAAGCCCACTTGATGGGCCATGCCGTATTCGGTGACAATCGTCGGCACCTGGGTCCGAGGGGTGGTAATAATATCCCCCTGGGTAAATTTCGGCAAAATCCGTGAATGAACCGTCCCCTTTTTATCCTTAAAGGTAGAGCTCATGGCCAAAAAGGCCTTGCCGTTCACACACTCAAAAGTACCGGTGACAAAGTCCAGCTGCCCGCCGGTCCCGGAAATATGGCGTGTCCCGGCCGATTCGGAGCAAACCTGTCCGTACAGGTCCATGGCAATACAGCCGTTAATGGAAACGAAATTTTTAAATTGCTTGATGGTTTCCGGATGGTTCACATAGCCGATTGGCGCTGAATAAATGCCCTGGTTTTCATTTAAGAAATCATAGAGTTCACGGGACCCATTGGCAATGGAAAAGACCCCCTTGCCGCGGTCGATTTCCTTTTTCATATTGGTGATCTTACCCGCCTTGTAGAGGGTCAGATAGCCGTCACTCATCAGCTCGGTGTGCATGCCAATGTCCTTTAAGTCCGATTCCGCCACCAAGGCACCGAGCGCATTGGGCATGCCGCCAATCCCCAATTGCAGGGTCATCCCGTCAGAAAGCTCCGGGAAAATATATTCGGCAATTTTACGGTCAATCTCCGTTGCTGCCGGCGCCATTGCAGTGGGAATGGCTTCATCGCTTTCCACCAGGCAATTCACCTGGGAAATATGAATGTGGTCCCCTGTCGTCCCATAAACGCGGGGCATATTGGGGTTGACTTCTAAAATAATATACTTGGCCACGTCAACAATGTCCTGCACGCAGCAGTTGGTCAGGCCGGTACTGAAATTGCCGTAAGCATCCATCGGCGAAACGGTCAGCATGAGCACATCCACCGGCGCATAGCCTTTGCGATAATAGCTGCCCACATTGCGGAACATCATCGGATTAAAGAAGGCCTTGCCCTGGTCAATGTAGCGACGGTCCATCCCGGAGCAATGCCAGGGATTATAGGTAAAGGACCCTTCGCCCTCTTCTACCACCTTCAGCGGCTGCATGGTAATGGAGCTGCGAATGTTCACATCTGCCAGTTCCGCATGGCGTGCGGCCAAAGCCGCGTCCAACTTAACCGGGATGGAGCAGGTTTGACTGTAGTCAACCCAATCGCCACTTTTTACCACCTTCACCGCTTCCGCCGGCGTACACAGTTTTTCTTGATACTCCTGACTGAAATCCATATCCCTGCCTCCAATTTTATTTTGAAATTTTTCAATAATTTCCATGCCCTTATTTTACCCTATTCCGCCAAAACAGCCAACTGTAAATTCAAAAAGCGTTGAAAATGACCGAGCTTTTCCTGGATATTGTAAGCCTTTGTTCCACCTGTCCATTTTCTAGCCCGGCAAGCCATGGTATGACAGGGCCCATCACAAGCCCCTCCTTTAAATGACAAAGCTCTGCCCTGTCCTAGCTGCTTGTAGGAACCGGAGCAGAGCGCCTGCCAAGAGGGCCTATTTACATGGCAGACCCTTTCAAAATATTTTCATAGGTGCGGGTAATCAGTTGGTAGGCGATGCCATAAGCCAGGGCAGCGCCGAGCAAGACCGGCAAAATGACTAGAAAATAACTGTTGGCTGTGTTGAAGCCGATAAACTGCAAGATCAAGTTGATCATCGGGTAGGCGGCAAGGGCGTGTATGAAGGCAACGCCCAAGGGCAGGGCAAAGAGGGTAAAGACCTGTCGCGCAAAAACCTGATGAATCATGGCGTCGTCCATACCGATGTCCTGCATGGTGCGGTACCGCTTTCGATCTGCCAGGGCTTCGGAAATTTGTTTAAAAAATGTCACCAAGACAACCCCGGTCATAAATACCAGGCCCAGTAAGATACCGATAAACAAAATAGATCCCTTAAATTGTAAAAATTCCGCCAAGAGATTCCTCTTAGAATTGACGAACTGCACTTCGATGCCCGGTGCGGTAATGGCCTTCAAGGCCCTTTGAATGGGCAGGAGATAGTCCTCCTTATTGCCCTGGGGCTGGACGGACCAGTCGAGGGTCGCATTCATTGAGATAAGGCCGGATGGATTGGCCGCCCGCAGGCCGGTTAGGGCAGACAAAAGGGCGCGGTCATCGGCAAAGATGAGGGTCGGCCTCATTTCCTGGCTTGCCTTGGCTTGACTGCCGTAGAGGGCCTGCAAAAGTTCTTTTTTCTCTGCCGCCGATGGCATGACCCGCTGAAATTTTTGCTTACCGAAGGCCATTTCCGCTGCCGATTGAGAAGGCTTATCGCTCAAGACCAGGACTTCGCCGGCTGCCGGTTTGGCCCTTGGGCAATCTTCTGCCGATAAAAATTCGGCAAAAAAGGCCCCGTCTTGCGACCCATTCCGGTCGCTGAAATTCATTTGCCGTCCCTTTAGGGTCACAAAAGCAGAATAAGACCGTTTTGTTTGCATTTCTTTCACGGCAAAACCGTTTTCTTTAGAAAAAGACTTGATGGCTTTCTGACTCCGCCCGGTCACATCATTTAAGAGGTCAAGGGCAGCGTCGATAGATTGGTTTTGATCTACCTTCCCCATATACCTCAGTTGATAATCATAGGGCATCCGGTACTGCACATCCGGTTCTTTATACATGGTGGCCGTAAAACTGATGCTGACAATGGCCATGGTGAGCAAAATCGCCACACTGGCCAAGCCTACACCGTGCTGCCGGACCCGGGGCAATAAACCACCGATGGTGATAAAGGGGACCCGGCGATAATAAAAGCCCTTGCGCTTTTGCAACCCTTCCAGGATGAGGACGAGCAAGCCGCTAAACAAAAGCCAGGTGCCAATCATGACCAGGACGACGGCAATAAAAAAGGTTTTAATGGCCTCATATCCGCCGCTTACGGTCAAAGACAGCCAATAACCGCTGCCCAAACAGCCCAGGGCTAAGAGGCTCTGTCCGGCGGTAAACCCTTTAGAGGCACGAGGGTGGCGCTTCAAAAAAGTACGTTGTTTCGGCGGCCGACCTGCGCCAACCACTGCAAACAGGGTATCCAAGAGAAAGATTCCGGCAATGATGGCCACCGTTTCCAAAAATCCTTGTGCCGTTAAGTTTAAGGCCAGGTGCTCCAGGCCCATCAGCCGGGTCAAAAAAAGCAGGAAAAATAGGCTTAACCCGTATCCAAGGGCTAGCCCCATCCCCCCGGCAAGGAGTGAAAAAACACCCTGCATAACCAAGAGCAAGCGCCGCAGATGCCGCCGCTCCAAGCCAAGCATGGCATACAGGGCCATTTCCTTCTGCAGCATCCGCTTAACAAAGCTGGTCCCATAGAGGACAAAAACCAGGCTAAAAAAGGCTGAAATCCAGCGTCCGTAATCCATAACGACTTTTGCCGGCGGCAAGTGGCTGATATAGTCTGTTTGAGAAACATTGCAAATCACCGTAAAAAGCGCCAACATGACGGCCACCGCAATAACAAAGGGCTGCCAAATCCGTCGATTTGCCTTAAAGCTGGCACAGGCCATGGGCCAATAGAGTCGTCTAAAAATGTCGCTCACCACCTTTTAAGATGAGCTGCAGCGTATCCATGATCCGCTCACGAAAGACTGGGCGCGAAAGATCTCCCCGGTAGAGCTCATGATAAATGCTGCCGTCGCGCAAAAACAGGACCCGGGTCGCATAGGCAGCCGCCAAGGCGGAATGGGTTACCATAAAAATTGTTTCCCCCTGCCGGTTAAGGTCGGCAAAAGCGTCCAACAAGGCTGCAGCCGTTTTTGAATCCAGGGCGCCGGTCGGTTCGTCGGCCAAAATCAAGTCCGGCTGGGTTATTAGGGCCCGGGCAACAGCCACCCGTTGGCACTGACCACCGGAGATTTCATCCGGATACCGGTCCAATAACTTGTCCACACCCATCAGCTCAGCAAGAGGCGAAAGGCGGGCCGGCATTTCTTGTGGCCTCAGCCCGGACAAAACCAGGGGCAAGAGGATATTGTCCCGCACAGTGAAGGTCTCCAGCAGGTTAAATTGTTGAAAGACAAAGCCCATTTTTTCTCGCCGAAATCGTGCTTTATCGGCAGTGGGAATGGTACGATAGGATTTTCCGTTTAACTGGACCTCGCCTTCATCAAAATCGGTCAACGTGGCAATAATATTGAGCAAGGTCGTCTTACCGGACCCGCTCTCCCCCATGATGGCGACAAATTCGCCCTTATCCAGGGAAAAATTAAGGTCCTGGAGCACCCGATGGGCCGGACTGGTCGGGCCACCGCGATATACTTTGCCCAAGTGATGAACCTGTAATAACGTCATGTCATCTCCTCCTTACAGGCTTAGGATAACAAAATGCCCATGATCCTGCTTTATTTTAACCTTACAGTTTCCCTCTTTCACCTTACAATTTTGTAAGAAAAAAGCGTTGCTGAAACGCTTTCAGCAACGCTTGCCTATTCTCTTATAAGGCTGTAGGTCGGAAAAGTCACTTGAACGGTGGTGCCCACGCCAAGGTCTGAGCGAATGTCCAGCTTCAAATCCAAGCGGTCAGCAATGCGCTGGGCCACATACAAGCCCATCCCTGATGCACGTTCATCCAAGCGCCCCCGGCTACCGGCATATCCCCGCTGAAAAATGCGGGGCAATTCATCGGCGGCAATGCCCATGCCTGTGTCTTGAATATAGATGGCCGCCCCTTTGCTATAGACAGAAACCCGTCCTTTGGGCGTATATTTAGCGGCATTGCTGAGCACTTGCTCAAAGAGCACCGCCAACAATCTGGCATCTGACTGGACTGCAAGCGGCAAGGGCTCTAGGGTCACCTGCACCTTTCCGGCTAAAAATAAACCCGCCGTGCGCTGCAGCGCCTCTTTTAAAATGTCCTCCAGCTGACAGGGGGCCAAATCCAAAGGGGCTTCTTGGTCACTCAAGGCCACCTGGACCAAGGCCATGTCCACATAAGCCCGCATGGCTTCCAAGGCATTTAAGAGGGCCAATGAAGGCCGGTCCGCTTCACGCGCCAAAAGGGTTGCGGCAGATAGAGGCGTTTTGACCTGATGCACCCAAAGGGAAAAATCATCGTTCAAGCAGCGTTGGATGTCGTGCTGCCCCTGTAAGGCCTTGGCCCGGTCCAGGAGAATCTGCTCCAGTTCCTTGGCCTGCGCTGCCGGAAAAAAGGCATGACACCTGGCAGCATCACGGGCCGTCAGCGCCGTAAGTTGCCGCCGGCTGCCCTCCCGCAACCGCCACAGGCCAAGCCCCAGTGGCAGGGTCGCCAAGGCCACCGCATAAAGTGTCATTGGCAAACCAACCCGGTGCAAGACCAGCATGGCGCTGAAAATGAGCGTCACCGCCAGCCAAACGCCTATCAGAAGGCGGTATGGCCCTGGTCTGCCCATGCTAAACCCCTTCCTTAATGCCATAGCCGTATCCTTTTTTCGTTTGAATGGCCCCGCCAGCGCCGATGGAGGCCAACTTCCGCCGCAACCGGCTGACATTCACCGATAGGGTATTGTCATCTATAAAGCAGGCGTCGTCCCAAAGGTTTAAGGCCAGCCGTTCCCGACTGACAAACCCGCCGGCAGCACGGATCAATTGAGCCAGAATGGCTGATTCTGTTGCCGACAGGGCCACTTCCCCCTCCGGACCCATGACCTGCATCTCTTCCGGATGCAGAACCAGCCCAGCTGCACTTAACTCAACCCGCTCACAGCGATAATCATAGGCCCGCCGAAGCAGGGCCTGGACCTTGGCCACAAAAACCGACAAGGCAAAAGGCTTGGTCAAATAATCATCCGCCCCGATGGCCATGCCGGTAATCAAGTCCACCTCTTCCCGCCGTGCCGAGACGATTAAAATCGGGACTTGTGACCTTCGGCGAATTTGTTCACACCAGTAGAGACCGTTTTTGTGGGACAAACCGATGTCCATCACCAGCAAGTCAGCCGCTTCTTTGCTGCAAAAAGCAGCCGGATCGGCAGACCCGTCACAGTCGACGACCTGATGACCATCTGCCCGCAAGGCCTCTGCCATATGGGTGCGAATCACCGCGTCATCTTCAACGATTATTATTTTTGCCACGGCTTACTGCACACCTTCCCCGGAATCGGCCAAGTTCCCGTCATCAAATTCAATGGTTTTATGCCGGGCATCACAATAGGGCCCATTATGCGACCCGCCGCAGCGGCATAGGGTTACCCGGTTGCGGACCTCCCAGCGCTCGCCGGTTTCCGTTTCAATGGGAATGCCCCCGCGTACCGCCAAGGGGCCGGAGATGCCTTCTGCCGGGTCCTGCGTCACGGAAATTTCCATCGGCAGGGTCGGCTCAATCGGCAGTTGTGTTGCCTTATCAATGGCGGTCAGACGCGCCGACGGGCATTCACTACAGCCGCGAATCACCCAGGCGCGAATATCCGGATCATCGGTGTCCTTGAGCAAGGCCCACACCTTCCCATGAGGGGTATGGCAAAACCGGCTCCAGCTGCAAAGATCAATGTCATCACGCAAATCGACGCCGGCACCTTCCAAAATAACGGCCCGGTCGTCAACCGTGTCAAAAGGCGCCCGGTTGGCCCCCTTAAAAGGTCTGTCGCCTCCAGCATGACTGCCGTCACAAAAGGGCGGGTGGGTGGTACGGCCACAGCGACACAAGCGATAGGGATCACCAGGGACGTCGATCTGTTCACGATGGTCCCAGCGGTAGCTTTTATCGTCATTTTTAAGCAAAACTTCTTTGTAGAGAGGGATATCTCCATGGACTTCATAGGGGCCAGCCGGCAGAACAACAATTTTGCCTTTCGGTTGATCAGGCATCCCCATCGCCCTCCCATTCCAGCCAGAAGAGGGCCGGGAAGCGCGCTGCGCGCTCCTTTTCAAAGCGTGCCGCCAGCTGCAGCCAACGTTTTTCCGTGTCGGTGTCCAAAAGCCGCTCCTGGGTCTCAGCGGTCATGGCGCGCATCCGCTCCGGTAGTGACGGATCGGCCAGCTGGGCCGCATTCCGGCGCCATTGCCTGCGCGACCGGCGCGGTTCCTCCGCCAGCCAGCGTCCCATATGATCCAGGGTTGCCTGAACCAAAAAGCCTTCATCAATGCCGGCTGAAACCAAATCGGCCAACCGCTTGCTCAACCGTTCAGGATCCATAAAGGCAAAATAGTCCTCTGCATCATCAAAATCGGTGCCGAGGTCATAGGCGGTGGCGTAGAAAAAATCTGCAAAATCATCCGGCGATTCGTTGCGTACCGCCAGGAGCAAGTCTTCCAGTGCTTTAATAGCCTTCACGTGATTCCTCCAATTCATCCGATTCCGGCCAAAGTTTAATGGCAATGTTCAAGGCACGCAGCTTGGCCGCTTTTTTGCTGACATTGTGCATCATCCGTTCATGAACCGCTGCTAAGGTTTCCACCGCTTCAAAAATATGCGGGCCCTTGTTCATCATGACACATTCTGCACGGCGACTGGAGGCGGCATCGGTCATCTCAGCCCGTGTCGGAATGCCGCTTTTGACCATGGTTTCCAATACCTGGGTAGCCCAGATGACGGGAATGGAACCACTTTCACAAATCCAAAGGATTTCTTCCTGCAATTCTGCCAGGCGGATATAGCCCACTTCAACGGCTAAGTCCCCACGTGCAATCATCACGCCAAAGGGATTTTTCCCGGCCCCTTGGACAATGATTTCAGGCAGGTTATTGACCCCTGCCAGCGTTTCTATTTTAGCGATGACCGCCATTTCATCGGCCCGGTCGCCCATCCGCTCTGCCAATTCTTCCTGTACCAGCACAATGTCACGGGCATCTTTGACAAAGGATACCGCCACCATATCGGCATGTTGGCAGATGAAGTCCAGGGCCTGGCGGTCCTGGTCCGTAATGATATCAATCGGTATGTCGGCATCTGGGAAGTTCAGGCCTTTTTCCGCTTTTAAACGGACACCCTTTTCTTTCAAGACCTTATCAATTTCCACCACGACACCGGCCCGTTGGCGCTCAACGACGCGCCCGATGACCCGCCCGTCATCGATATAAATGTGGTCCCCTTCCATCAGGTGGGGAATAATTTCCGGTAGGGTACAGGAAATGACCAGGTCACAAGCGGCAAAATTCTCTAAAATTTGTCGTCCGGTCAGGAAAATTCGGTCGCCCGGCAGGACCACCGGATTCTGCCGCCGGCTTAAAAGCTGGCGAATCCGGGTTTTCGGTCCGGCAATGTCCATGCAGATTTTCACCCGGCGGCCGGTATCTTTCTCTGCCTTCCGGGCATGGTCAATCATTTGCTGCCACATTTCAGGCGTATCATGAGCGCAATTAATCCGCAGACAGGTCGTGCCCGCTTCAATCAATCGGCGGATAAACTTACCGTCTTGAGCAGCCTCCGGCGGCAGGGTCACCATAATATGCGTATCCCGTCCCGGCGGTTTTTCGCCGAAAATTTCCAGACTTTGCGCTTCTAGGTATTCCCGCCCCCGGTATTGATCGGTCAATTCTGCATAATTCAATTCCCGGCCGCAACCATCCGCCACCATGGAAAGGGTTTGGACAACGGCATCCAGGTTTTGCATGACCCTTGATTCAGCCCGGCCCAAAGATGACAGGCCGTAAGCGGACAAGGCTTCCTGGATATCCACCACATTGCGACGGCGCAGGGCCATATAATAGGCCATATTCAAGGCACAGGGGCGGAATTCTTTGCGTGCAATGGCATATTCCCAAGAGGCAAAGATTTCGCGCCCCTCTTCAACCACATCGTTGTGCAAGGCCATTAAGTCATCCAGTAAAATTTGTGGTGCTTTTAAATCATAATCGTTCGCCATAGTTTTCCCCTCTTCTTAAGCAATACCCTTCTATTCCTTATCGTACCACCAAGACCGGCACCTTCACGTGTTCTAAAACGTGCCGCGTGACACTGCCCAAAAGCAAGCGCTTGAGCGCAGAGCCCATGCCTTCTGTTCCCATCACGACGAAATCATAATCACCATTCGCCAGTTCTTTTTCAATGGTGCGGCTGACCACGCCCTTGGCCAGTCTGGCTTCAGTATGAATGCTTTCCGTAAAAGCCTTTTGGGCTTCTTCAAGGGCTTCACGAGCATCCGGTTCGGCCTTTGCCTCGCTTAAAAGCATGGCCTCATGCCCTTGAATAACCCCTTCCTTGCGTGGATCCGGGATCACATAGAGGAGGGTCACACGGGCGCCGAAGGCCACAGCCATTTCATCAGCCGCCGTCACTGCACGCATGGCACAGGCCGATCCATCTATCGGCACCAAAATATGCTTCATTTCCGTTCGCCACCTTTCTTTTCCGGCCACCAGGACCGGGACATCCACATGCGTTAAAACATATCTCGTGACGCTGCCTAAAATAACGCTTTTGACTTTGGCATCCAAGTTCCCCGAGCCAATCGCAATCAGATCCGGAGACTCACTTGTCAAAAGCGCTGCCAAATCTTTAAAAACATTGCCTTCCGCCAGTACAAGGGAGACTTCCGTTTCCAAGGGAAATTTTTCGCGCGTCTTTTCCAGGAGCGCCATGCCCTCCTGTTCATCCGGCGAATGGGCATGTAAAATACGCTGATAACGACTGTCCAGGGCATCGTATAGCACAGACGAAAGCATATGCACCAGCGTCACCTGCATTGGCAAGGATTTGGCCAGGTCACTCATAAGCGCCACCGTTGCCTGGCTTGATTCAGACGCGTCAATGGGTAAAAGCACCTGCCGCATACCAATTCCCCCTATCTTATTATAGGATGGCTTTATAAACGAAACAAGCGGTCAGCGCAAGACCAAAACCGGAGTATCCACGTGTTCCAGAACATACTTGGTTACCGAGCCCAGGAGGAACCGTTTCAGCGCTTGCCCCAAGCCTTCAGACCCCATGATGACCAAGTCATATTTGCCTTTTTCAATAACGTCAACAATCGCTGTGGCCACAGCGCCTTCAACCAAAAGCAGGGAGACTTGATCCGGGTGGGCAAAGCCTTCTTTTAAGGCACTCAATTCGGCTTGTGCTTCTTCATAGGCTTCAGCATTGGCACCGTAGGGCGTATTGAGCATCCGATAGCCGATGCTGCCGCGGTCAGCATAAGGATTCGGCAGCACTTGCAGCAAGGTTATATCCGCCGGATAAATGCTCTGCATCATACGGGCCTCTTCAATGGCATTTTTTGACGGGTCTGAGCCATCAAAAGGAACCAAAATTTTTTGATAATATTTCCTTGTCATTTTTTATTCTCCTTTCAAGCCTAGGACCTACAATACCGCCTCACCATTTGGCCAAGCACACCCCAGCTATTTTCTCACAACCGCTATCCATAAAGGCCTGGTAACGAGAGCCGGCCTGTCAAAAACCGGCTGCTGGTCCCTTATTTCAGGACTACCAGGTATGAAAGCCCCACCGTCCCTTGTCAAAAACAGCACAAGAATGACTGCCGTCCTTAGGCAAGCTGGTGCTGCCCGGATTGAGCAAGGTTAACCCATCGAGCTCTTTCAGGACCTTCATGTGGGTATGCCCCCAAGCCAGGACATTGGCTCCGGCGGATAGCGCCCGCTGGATACGGGTTTCCAAGCTTTCTTCATAACCATGAACAGCATAAATGACCAGCGAGCCCAGCTGCAGGATTCTGACTTTTTGGCTCAGATCCTGTCCGATGACCATTTGGTCTACATCCGCATCACAATTGCCACGCACATAAGTAATGCGCCGGTCTGCCAAATAGGCCGCCAGCTCGGCCGGTGCATAAGTGTCATGGACCGGATTTCTAGGGCCGTGGTAGAGCACATCGCCCAAATGCAAAATATGCGAGCAATCTTGCATATAGCTCAGTGCTCTTTTGGTATGCGTCAAAGAACCGTGCGTATCTGACAGGACACCTATCTTCATCAATACCTCCCATGTAGCCAAAGCTTAAACCCGCCGAACAATTGCCTCCGTCTTAAATTTCGGCACAACATACTGCCCAGCTTCATCCAAATAGTAGGACGGATCTTCATCAATATCAATTTCTTTGATGGATGACTGGATGGCCGGATAACCAAAGGCCACCAACAAATTGCACCGATAGTCGTCTTCAATATTCAATAAGGCCCGCAAGGCATCATGGTTAAAGTTACCGATAATGCAAGACCCGATGCCCATATCCATCGCCGTCAGCGTCATATTGGAAATGGCCAAGCCCTTGTCCACATCCACAAAAGGCGTCGACTTTTGATGCGCCAGCACAGCGACAAAATAAACCGGTCGCTCGCCCGGCTTCGGCTGGCCAAGCTCCGGCGGCAAGCTCGCCGCCCAGCGCGTTAAATCAAAGACTTGCGCCACCATTTCAGGGCTTTCCACTGAAATAAACCGCAAGGTCTGGCGATTGTTGCCAGAAGAGGCCGACTGGACTGCCCGCAAAATTTTATCCCGGTCCGTCGCACTGATGGCCCGCCTTTCATCAAATTTTCGATAGGACCGTCTTTTTTTCAATAACTCTTGTAAATCCATAAGCTTCTCCTTTCCCGCCCTTATAAAATTTAGATAATTATAATACTTACCTGATACTTACCCTTTACCATCTACCTGTAATCGGGCCAAGTGCCAGCGCAGGCACAAAAAAACCTCCGGCAAAAAGCCGGAGGCTAAAGGTATCGTTATTAGAACAAGCTGGACGGAGCATCATCGTCATCTTCTGCAGAGACGCAGGATTGGACGTGATCCGGGTAACCCCAGGTGCCTTCTACTTCAACCACGTTCTTGACTTCGCAGTCAGCGGCGCCGGGTACGCGGAATTTCTTGATGTCCAGTTTCGGAATCGGTGTTTCATCCGGTTTCGGCAACTGCGGCACGTATTCGTAGGGATAGCGATAGCCACGGTAGTAAATATAAGTGGCATCCGGTCCGAAGGGGGAGATCCATTCCCATACCACTTCTTTTTCCGGGGTGACTTCAAAGAGACGGCCGCCAACCCCTTCGGTGATGAAGGTGTTGCCGTTGGGCAGACGGCAGGCATCAGAGGTCAAGGGGCTGTAGAAACGGTAGTCGTTAACGCCGGGGCCACCGTAGCCCATCATGTCGCTGCCCCGCAGTTCCCAAACGAGTTTTTTGGTCACCGGGTTGATTTCCAATACGCGAGACCGGTCCATAACGTTGACTTTGGTGCCGTTGGGGGCAATGTTGGACGGTACGCCGTAGCCGGACCAACCGCCATTGTCAAAAATCAGGATGTTGCCTTCGCCGGGCAGTCCCTGGGGAATCATATGGGTGTGGTGCGGCCCGATGATTTGGCCGATGCGGCGTTCTTCTTTGGATTGGAAGTCGGGGCCGAGTTTCCAGACGACTTTACCGGTTTCCTTGGAGATGATGCACATGAAGTTGGCTTCACGGCTGTCAAAGATGATGTTGTCCGGATGGAAGCGGTCATCGCCCTTGTCATACCATTTGTTGGGGCCGAGGTAGCTGGCGCAGTTCATATGAACCCAGTCACCGACGCCACCATCTACAGAGTGCATGTTCGGGTAGCGGTAAAGGGCCAGTTTGGCTGCATCGGAAAAGTCAAATTCACGCCAATGGTCGCTGGCCCGCCATTCCCAAATGATGTTGCCTTCCCAGTCCACTTCGATGATGACGTCATCTAGGAGGCGCTCATTGGAAATGCGTTTGTTCTCAAGGGTTTCGTGGGTCAAAATCAGGGTATTGCCACTATCGGTTTTGGGGTCCATGCCGGGAACGTAATAGCCGACCGGGTTCCCTTCACGCTGGTAGTCATGGTGCTGACGCGCCATCCACATCGGTTCGTTGCCTTCATCTTCGACGTATTCTTTTTTGTCGAATTTCCAGACAACTTTACCATCCCAGTCCACCTGGACTAAGTCCACTTGGTCTTGATAGCCGAACTTGCCATCCCGCAAGCCGCGGCTGCCCATCACATAACCGCCGGGCAAGAGCTTGTTAGGAAAACCCATTAAGTCCTTCCAAACCCGGACCACTTCACCGCGCATGTCAAAAAGCACCGCGCCGACATCTTTAGCTGCAACCAAGTTGTACCCGTTCCAGCATTTTTCAGGATCGTACATCGTTACCCCGGTGGGGTGAATAAACGGTTGTCCCATTTTGTCAACTCCTTTATATCACTAACAGCAATTGTATATAACTTCTATGTTCATTATACTTAAAAACAGGCCTCCTGTCACGGAAAAGACAGCTTTTTCACAATTGTCTTTACCTATAGGCCTATAGCCGCCGTCAATTCTTATCAGATATTTCTTGCTTTCTAAGAAAGTACTTCTTTATATTTTATATTTTGTAAAACAAAAATAAAAATCAGATAGAAACAACTCCAAGATGACCACAAAGAGTTATTTCATCTGACTTTTTATAATCCTCAAGTCTACATCTTGAGCTTTAACAAGAACGATAATTCAATTGGGTTAAAACTCATCCTCCAAAATTTGATAAACCGGTGCCCCCTCACATTGATGGGGGAATCTAGTCCCCAGTAATGCTGCAACAGTCGGAGTAACATCCACTTGCCGAATCGTCCGTTTGGTTATATGGCCTTTTTTAATACCCGTTCCTGCAGCAATAAATAAAGGTGAAACCGATGTACCGAAGTATCCTTGAGATGTTGATAGTGAATCCCCATGCAGTCGATTAAATCCTTCTTCTATTGAAAAGAAAATGTCTCCACATTCAGGGCCATTCACACCCAATAATATCCCGTCCTTATTTCGCAAACAAATACCGATAACACGTCTTCCTGTTTCAGGATCTCGATAATTGTATAAATCGTTGATAATCTGTTCCTCTAAAGCGTATTTATCTTTAGGGTCAACGATACCTGTTTTATCCCGGCCAATCAAATTGATATAAATATAATTAGACCGGATTTGAACAGCCTTGGTTTTTTCCCAATCAACCTCTTGTGTACGCTTCCCGTCGGCATCTTTTTTCATGACCGTATAACCCAAATTTTCCATTACCGGAATATTTAAACCACCATATTCACCAATCAAAGGCGGTACTTCTTCCCCAACAATCAAACCATGGTCGCTGACAATTAAGATGGTCCAGTCATCATCTAACAAATGAAGAAATTCACCAAAATACTCATCTGTTTGTTCATAAAACTTTTCAATAAACCTTTGATTCACTTTTTCATCCGTATGTGCCCATGGTGCCAAAGTTTTACCTAGGTGCCAAAGTTGATGTCCAGCACAATCAATGTTATGCAAATGGCTAAATACAACTTCATATTTTTCATTTTTAATCAAATAATTGATGCAATCTGCTTGCCATTTATTATACTGACGCCAAGACGGCTCAAACACTTTTTCAACCAATTCGCTATCTTCGCCGCCAATTAAGCTGACCGGTGGCACATGCCCTACATTTTCGCAAATCGTCTCATGCATTGTTGTCGGATGCCACAACATATCATTGCCAATGTCCAATGCATTGCTGATCCAAAGACGCACATTTTTTCCTTGAGGATCACACTCTAAAATCTTATATGACCGATAGCAAGCTTTTGTTTCTTCATTTTTTGTTACTTCATCAACCGCGCTAACCATTTCTCCATTATTTTTTACAATAACGATAGGCTCTGAAGATTTCTTATTTTTAAATATAGCCAGATGGTCGTATTCGCCAGATTGATTTTTCAAAAGTAAAGCCGGGCGCCGTGTTACGCCACCAGAGGTGAGAACTGTAAATTCCAAAGCATCTTCTGCTAAATCTGAGCACCATTTATCTTTATTGGCAGGTTTCAAGGGAGAATTTATGATGTCATAGGCAACTTTTGCACCAACCATCATTTCAGTATCTTCCAACCCGTCTACATATGTGCGGATCTCTCCACCTTTTCGGGCCTCATCACCCCACCAAAGCTCCATCATTTCATCGTCATTATCGCCAACGACCATATCATCAATATCAGTCATAATACAGCCCACGCCAGCCGGCTTTTCTACCCGAGGAGCGTATTGTACATTTTCAATTGAAGACGTCGCAACAATAATTTTTTCCCAGTCCATTTGAGCAACGCCCATATTAACCGAACCCGGTTGCGTTCCATCCACAACTGAAAGAAGGTCACTGGACGTGGTTGGCGGCCAAGAACTCCCGGGCCAGTGCCATACCAATGTTTTTTTACCAGCCTCCGTCGAAACGTTCCACATCTGCTCAGCTTCACAGTTGCGACTGTCCATATTATACACAACAGCATCAAGGCTATCCGGCGACTGGCGCCAATAGCAAGTAATACCGTGAGTTCCGGGATATGCCCCAGTCGCTAAAGTTGTCCAGCACGGCGGCGTAATCGTAGGAATGGCTCCTAAAAGAACTAAGTCTTCTCGTGCAGAACCGGCTTTTAAAAACTTTTGCATATTTGGCATCCGGCCTTCATCCATCAATCTTTTACCAATACGAGGATCCATGCCATCAATGCCAAGAACCATTAACTTCTTTGTATAGGCTTGACGTTTCAAACTTCCCACTCCTTTAATTTAATTTTATGCTGTAAAAACTCTAGACATCGATTAATTTCTATTATCATTGTAATAAACAACTCGAGAAGACGGAATAGCCATTCTGTAATATGGGGTATTTGCTTCCTTTAGTTTACCTGAATTGCTATTCTTGGCTTCTTATGAAATAATAACCAGAGATCTGATGAAGGGGACTAACTATTATGAAACTTGATCAATTATTTTATTTTTCAGAAGCTGCAAAATACAAGTCTATCTCTATTGCGGCAGAAAAGAACTATATCTCACAGCCAACAATAAGTGGTTCGATTAATAAGTTGGAAAGAGAATTGGGCACTAATTTATTACGCCGCTCCAGCCGTGGGGTTTCTTTAACCGATACTGGTGAAATTGTTCTGGAAAAAGTTCATATTATTTTTAATAGCTTGGACGAAATTCAAACCGCTGTCGATGCTTCGGAACAAGGTGGCACTGTCAGCATTGCAGGTATTCCATGTATTTCTGATCGTATTATTCCACAGACCATCCTCCGACTTAAAGAATTAGATTTGGATGTTCTTCTATCAATGACAACTTGCGAAAGCACCTCCGCTGTCAATCAAGTAGCCTCCGGAAGTGCAAACTTGGGCCTTGTTATCCATTATAAAAACCTAGAAAATACACCAGGTATTTCTTATGAAGCTCTTTTTCGGGATGAATACTTGTTATATGTCGGTCCTTTTTCACCTTATTGGGATGCTTCTTCAGTTACAATTGAAGAGGCTTTGCAAGCCCCCTACATCGCCTATCGTGAAGAATTTATCCGCAATAACGGTGGTCTTAGTGAACTTCTTGGACAAGAACAGAGGCCAAATATTGTTTTGCGAACAAATGAAAATGAATCTCTCAAACGAATGATTGCCCAAGACAATTACGTCGCTTTTTTTCCACGTTTTATGAGCCGCGATGATTTTTATTATACGAGTGGTCTATTGCGTGCTCTTCATATTTCAAATGCAAAATTAATCTTTGAAGTCGGCGTTGTGATGAGCACAAAATATAAACTTGATAAAGTCAGCAAAATATTCTTAGAAGTTTTAAACCAAACGATTAAATGTGATTCTGAGTTATGGCCTTGTATCCAAGAGTGAGTATCCACCTAGCACAACAAGGATGCCCCCAAAAGCTGGAATTATAAATCCAACTTTTGGGGGCTTTTTATGACAAAAATTTGCCTGATTATCTCCATACATTTTTTCAATATCCCATATTGACTAATGATTCTTACCCACTCCAATCCATTTATATATAATCAAAACTAATGGGAGCAATATTTTTATTTTTTCATTACAAACTTAAGGGAGGGTCATCAACTTATATCATTAATTAAAGATTATTGCTGTGTCACACCTATCAATGCTGCAGAAGTTATCTAGGAGGTTATTATGGGAAGGCCAAAGAATAAAACAGTTCCCCATCGTTCAAGAGGGTATGCAAAAGTTAATAAGCTGGTTTTGATTTTTTCATTAATCGTTGTTGCTTGTTTTTATGGGCCAATGATGTACTTTCAAGAAAATCTACAGGGACTTGCAGACGATCTTTATAATCTATTAACATTCTCTACAGACTGGTTCTGGCAAATTGCTGTCGTTGCCTGTATTATTTTTTCATTGTTCCTGATTTTCAGCAAATACGGCGATATTAAACTTGGAGGACCTGATGCCAAGCCGGAATTTACGACCTTTCAATGGTTTGCCTTGCTTTTTTGTGGTGGATCCGGAGCCGGTCTACTCTATTGGGGCGTTTTAGAGCCAATCAATTATCTTGCTGCCCCACCGTTTGGCCTTGAACCGATGAGCGTTGAAGCCGCTCAATTTGGCGAAGCCTATGGCATCTTCCATTGGGGAATCAGCTCTTGGGCAACCTTTGTAATTCCTGCAGTCGGCTTTGCATATATGGCGTACGTCCGCCGGCAGCCGTACTTATACCCAAGCTTTGCTTGTCGTGATGTCATTGGCGAAAAAGCTTCTGAAGGGATTGTCGGTCGTATTATAGATGCCATCGTCATTGTGGGGATGGTCGGTGGTGTTGGGACAACCCTCGCAACATTTTTACCAATGATTTGCGATTTAGGAACTTCATACTTGGGAATTTCTAGAAATCTGGGGACAGATTTAATTTTTGTTGCAGCTTTTGGGTGTTTGTTTGGCTATAGCTGCTACCGAGGTCTTTATTCAGGATTATCCAAAATCAGCAACTTGAATATGTATGGAATTATCTTGATGTTGATTGTTTTATTTGTATTAGGTCCAACCAGCTTTTTACTATCGCAGTATGCAGATTCCATTGGTACTTTATTTCAGAACTTTATTCGTATGAGTCTCTATACCGATCCTATTGCAAAAAGCGGTTTTCCACAAAGTTGGACTGTCTTTTATTGGGCATGGTGGTTCGCTTGGGCCATGTATATGGGATTATTCGTAGCACGTATTTCACGTGGTCGAAAAATCCGCACACTTGTATTGAACATGCTCTTAACGACCACTCTAGGCTGTTCAGTTTATTATATGACCTTCGGTGGACATACCATTAATTTAATTATGAATAAAAATATAGATTTACCTGCCATGTTAGAAGCCAAAGGCGGCGTTGAAACAATAACTTACGTCATTAACCAAATGCCACTAGCTAAATTAGTCGTCCCTATTCTTGTTATCGTAATGCTTATCAGCCAAGTCACTGCCGTTGATTCTGTTGCGTATACGATGGCCCAAATGTGTTGCGACCGTATTGAAGATGGCCAAGAACCACCGAAATGGACCCGCATTTTAATGGCAGTCACACTCGTTCTCTGTGTATTTGGCTTACTTTTGGTTGGTGGTCAACGAATTGTTCAATTGTCTTCTATTATGACAAGTTTCCCTGTTGTATTTATTGAAACGATCATCGCAATATCTCTACTCAAGTGGTTTAAAAAAGATTTTCAGTTGCCCGAATCTGCAAAATTACAAAAAACAGTGGACTATGATAATCAGGGTCACGCCATCCAAGGCCAGGTTTCTTTGACGTCTCAGGAAAACTTATCATCATCCTGTGAAGAATCGATGTGATTTCAATTTTTTTGAAGCTTAAATGACACTTAAAGGTTCGCCAATTTAGCGAGCCTTTTTTATTGTCTTGTACCAACAACCAGCATTCGTTATAATTCAAACGAGATCTGTTACTTATATCCCGTCGTGTAAACGACACGGCTTTACGGGTAAGTAAACATCAGCTGAACTTTTTTGACAATAGGAGGTTTGTTATGGGAAAAGCATTGGTGATTGGTGCCGGTGGGGTCGCATCTGTGGCGGTCCAGAAAATGGCGCAAAATGATGATGTCTTTACGGAAGTGATGGTTGCCAGCCGGACGGAGTCCAAGTGTCAGGATATTGTGGCCCGCTGTCAAAATACGAAAACGAAGCTCTCTACGGCCCAGGTGGATGCAGACGATACCGCTGCTGTGGTGGCCTTGATCAAGGCCTTTGACCCGGATATTGTGGTGAACTTGGCCCTGCCCTACCAAGATTTATCGATTATGGATGCCTGTGTGGAAACCAAGACCCATTATCTGGATACGGCGAACTATGAGCATCCGGATACGGCAAAATTTGAGTACAAGTGGCAATGGGCGTATATGGATAAGTTTAAAGAAGCGGGCATTACGGGGATTTTAGGCTCCGGTTTTGACCCGGGGGTTACGTCTGTTTTTGCAGCTTATGCCCTCAAGCATGAGTTTGATGAAATCAATACCATTGACATTCTCGATTGCAATGGGGGCGACCATGGTTATCCTTTTGCAACGAATTTTAACCCGGAAATCAATATCCGTGAGGTCAGCGCCAATGGCCGCTACTGGGAAAATGGTGAATGGATTGAAACGGAACCGATGGCCATCAAACGGGAGTACAATTTTGATGAAGTGGGCAAAAAAGATATGTATTTGCTCTATCATGAAGAATTGGAAAGCTTGGCGAAAAACATTCCCGGTTTGCGCCGCATTCGGTTCTTTATGACCTTCGGCGAAAGCTATCTTACCCATTTGAAATGCTTGGAAAATGTAGGCATGACTTCCATTGAGCCGATCAACTTCCAAGGCCAGGAGATCATTCCCCTGCAGTTTTTACAAGCGGTCCTGCCAGACCCGTCTTCTCTTGGTGAACGGACGGTTGGCAAAACAAATATCGGTTGTATCTTCCGCGGTAAAAAAGACGGTAAGGATAAAACCTATTACCTGTATAACGTCTGCGACCACCAGGAAGCTTATAAAGAGGTGGGCAGCCAGGCGGTCAGTTACACCACCGGTGTGCCGGCAATGATTGGCGCCATGTTGGTCTTAAAAGGCCTGTGGGAACGGCCGGGCGTTTACACCGTGGACGAATTTGATCCGGACCCGTTCATGGACGGCTTAAATGAATGGGGTCTGCCCTGGCGACAAGATTTCTCACCGGAATTGGTGGACTGATGGCCCTGCAATTAGCGGAAGTGCCGACGCCCTTTTTTGCCATTGACGAGGATGCTTTGGCTGAAAATCTGCGCATCCTTGGCCGGGTCCAGGCGGAAACCGGTGCCAAAATTCTTCTGGCGCAAAAGGCCTTTTCCAATTTCGCCCTCTACCCGATGATTGGCGAGGTCTTGGCCGGTACGACCGCCAGCGGCCTTTTTGAAGCCCGGCTCGGTCATGAAGAAATGGGTAAGGAAACGCACATTTTTTCTCCGGCTTACCGGTCCTCGGAATTTGACGAGATTTTAGGCTATGTAGACCACCTTTCCTTTAATTCCTTTGCCCAGTGGGAGGCCTTCAGCCCCCAGGCCCTGGCAGCAGGAAAAAGTTGTGGCTTGCGGGTGAATCCGAATCATTCAACGCAAGACGGTGGGATTTATGACCCCTGTGCCCCCGGTTCACGGCTGGGCATTCTCAAAAAAGATTTTTTAGGCAAGAACTTACGGGGCATTGAAGGCCTCCACTTTCATACCTTGTGCGAGCAGGGTTTTGATGCCTTACAGGAAACGCTGAACGCTTTTCTAGACCAGTTCGGCGAATACCTGCCGCTGATGCGCTGGCTCAACTTAGGCGGCGGACACCATATCACCCGCGCCGATTACGATGTCGACGGCTTAATCAACTGCCTCCAAGTCCTGCATCGCACTTACGGCGTCCAGCTCTACCTGGAACCGGGCGAAGCGGTGGTCTTGAACGCCGGCACGCTGACCGCATCTGTGGTGGACATTGTGCACAACGAGATGGACATCGCCATTTTAGATACTTCCGCTGCCTGCCATATGCCGGATGTTATTGAAATGCCCTATCGACCACCGGTGTTGGGCGCCGGCAATCCCCAGGAAAAAGCCCACACCTATCGCTTAGCGGGGCCAACCTGCCTGGCCGGAGATGTCATTGGCGATTATTCCTTTGACGACCCGCTCAAGCCGGGCGACCGCCTTGTCTTCGGTGATATGGCCCTGTACACCATGGTCAAAACGA
Organism: Peptococcus niger; assembly: GCF_900101835.1. Lineage (NCBI taxonomy): Bacteria > Bacillati > Bacillota > Clostridia > Eubacteriales > Peptococcaceae > Peptococcus > Peptococcus niger. Next base: position 11,249 of record NZ_FNAF01000004.1, on the reverse strand, counting down.
ACACCTTTAACGGCATGCCCTTGCCGACCATTTTAACCGGCAGTCCATCGCGAAAAGATTGGCGCGTCTTGCGAAAGTTCGGATACGAAGACTTCAAAATGCGCCTCTAATAGGAAAAATACCGCAAATCTTTTACGATTTGCGGTATTTTTATACGCTTTATTCTTTTGTTGATCCATCGGGGATTTCGCAGATGGGCCTATCATCAATAATGGCCCCGGCGCTAACCGTAGCGGCGGTAGAAATATCTTTTTTAAAACAGATTATCCGGCCCACTTCTGTCAGTCCCATTGCCGCATGGAATTGGGCGCCGACTCCATTGTCAAGCGCGCAATCTGCCGCAAATTCCCGACAACCGCGGGTCAAGCCGAAATCTTCCGCCCCTTTGACCAAGGCTTTACCCAACCCTTGACCACGATAGGCTTCTCGCACAAAAATGCCCTCTAAATAGCACACCGGTGTATGGTCGCAGCCTTCTACAAAATCATACCGCACCGATACATGCGCAAAACCGACCGGCAAGGCACCGGCTAGAGCCAAAAAACAGCGGTTGTTCAAATCCCGTGGTGCTGTAAAGGCAATAAATTCGTTGCGCAATTCTTCAATATTGCTCTCCGGCCATAAGCGTTTGGCCAGGGATGCCAGGCTCCCGGCATCTGCTTGCGTGGCTATTTTAATCATAGGTTCACCCTCTTTAGCTCGTCGCTGATGAATGTTTTGACTTACCGGTTATGTGATTGACCTCAACTTTAAAAACGCGCGTGCGCGGAATTGCCGCAGGGTTATAGACAAAGGCTTCATCCACATGGTGGCTGTCCACAATGATTTGCAAGGCCGCCGCTTTTTCAGCCGGCGGTAGAATTTCATACACCCGTCCGTTGCCGATGACCGCATCGTAGTCCATGGTACAATACCCTCGGGCTTGATCGGCGATGAGTTCATGGTGGCAGTCCATTTCAAAACTGACGGTCGCCCCATCGCGAAGATAGGCATACTTGCAACCTTCCGTCGCCCCATGAAAATAGAGGGTAAAACCATCTTCTGTAAAGGTACTGCCCATGTTGACCGGCAACAAGTAAGGAGCCGGTTCAGCGTTAAAAGCCAAAACCGCTCGATCGCAAGCTTGCATGATTGAAAAAATATCGGCCGGATTCGTCACCTCACGATTCTTTTTGCGCATCAGCATCCCTCCTTCAACTGTCTTTAATGAATTGCTCAACTTATATTTATGCCCACCTGACAATGGCCCACAGAGGGCCAGCAGGCCTTATTTCATAAAATAAGCTTCAGTCCTCGTCCAATTCTGCCAACCGCTCCAACCAACGCTGTATGCTGCCCGACTCAAAAAAGGACAGCAAGGCACCGTCATGGAAACGTTCCGATTCAATGGCCGCCAGAATCAGCGCCAAAACGCCACGAGCATCCAACCGCGCCAGGTCCACTGCCTGCATGTCCTGCAAGTCCCAGCGAATGCCGTAAGCCTTGAGAATATCGTTAAAATCACGCAGCCCCATTAGGGGATTTTTCTTTTGAAACCGGGTCATGACAGCGATAAAGTCCTGTACGTCATCGCTGTAGACCACGTGAGCCATGTCAATGGGCTCGGCCTCCGTACCGGCGTTGTGGTCGTCCACCACCCAGTGTCCGGCAGGTTTCCCAGCAAAAATAGGCAGGTAATCTGTTATGGTCTTATAGGTCATCCGACAATACCTCCAAAATAATTATCCATCAGCCAAACAAGGTCCTTGTTTCTGTCAGCATGGCGCCATACTTTCACAAACCAGCTGATACACCCTGGCTTTACAGCGGTTTTATCTGAATACAGCCGGGAATGGCCAGGCTCTGAATCACGCCGGTCTTAGCAAAATCGGTCCAAATGCGCCGCACCCGCTGTCCGACGCGATCCACTTCAGCGATGGATTTATTCATTAAGAGCGGACTGCCCATATAGAGGTCGGCGCCGAAAACCAGGGGCATTTCCGCACAATGGCAGCCACCGTAAACAGACCTGTCTTCGCCCCAGGAGCATTCATAAAAATAGGTCCGCCCCCCAGCCTGGGCGTAGTCTGTTGCGACACGGCGAGCGCCCTTGCCGAAGATGGCATCGGACTTAAACCGCAAGATCCTGCGTAAGACTTGGCCCAGATACGGTCTTTGCACGGCTTTGGGAAACCAGGGGTAATGCGCCATATAAATGGACGGCTCACAAGTGTTGGCGCCAATCAAGAGGTCCACTTTTTCAGCTGCCCGGGCATAAGCGTCTAAGCTCCGGTCAGCCGGCGGCAGGGGGCTAACGCCGGCGTGAGGGGCAAAGTGCATGTAGCGCGCATTGCCGCGTTCACGAACGGCTTTTTCTGCCATCAGCTGGCATTCCAATAAGGCCTCCGGCCCTGCATCCTCCGGCAGGCTTAGCACTTGGGCGCGAATGGCCTCATCCATCGGGCTGCGCCGGGTCAGGGTTCCAAAAGGAGCGCTTTGAATAATGGCCCGACGGAATAAGCCCGAATCCCCCACCGACAGCAAGAGGGAATGGACCGATGTCCCCCCGGCAGATTGACCAAAAATACAGACCTTGGTCGGGTCCCCACCAAAGCGCTCAATATGCGCCGCCACCCACTGCAAGGCCGCAATCTGGTCCAGCAGGCCTGGATGGCCGGTATGGCCAGCCGCATCGCGCACAAAGCCCAAAATTCCCAGTCGGTAATTGACCGATACCACGATAACCTTGCTCTCTTCCGCCAGGTTAACCGGGTCATAGGCCCGGTTGTCCGCCCCGCCATTGCTGAAGGCGCCACCGTGGAACCAGACCATAACCGGTAATCCGTCCGGCATCGCCCCATCTTCCAAGGGCACCGTGACCGACAGGTACTGGCAGTCCTCCCTTTGCCGGACAGCCCCATAATCCACGCCAAAAATCAGTTTTTCCAGCGATGTACGATTCTGCAAGGCATACGGCGTAAACCCGATCATCTCCGCCAAGGCCCCTTCAAACGGCACAAGCTCCGGTGGCGTATACCGCTCAGCTGCCGCATACCGCAGGCCCTTAAATTGAACCGTTATCCCTTGTCGACGTCCCATCTCCGCTGATACTGTCTGCATTGATACCCCATCCTTTATCCCTTGTCCAAAAACAGCCTTCAGCTGCTACAGCTGATCTATCCTAAGAGAATATCCAAAATCATCATCACAATAAAGCCCACAATGATCCCATAAGTGGCCTGACGTTCATAACCGTTGGCATGCGTTTCCGGGATAATCTCATCGCTGATGACAAAAAGCATTGCCCCGCCGGCCAGGGCCAAAATAAAGCCCACCAGGGGCTGAAAAATATGCACCAGTCCCAGCCCTAAAAAAGCCCCAACCGGTTCAACGCAGCCGGTTGCCAGCGCCACCAAAAATGCAAACCGTCGTGAATACTGTTCCCGCACCAGGGCCAGGGCTACCGCCATTCCTTCCGGCATATTTTGCAAGCCGATGCCCGTTGCCATGGCGATCCCATTGGCTAGGTTATCCGTTCCGAACCCCACGCCTGTGGCCAGGCCTTCCGGGAAATTATGAATCGTAATTGCAATCACAAACAGCCATATTTTTTTAAGGCTCTGCGCCCGATGTCCTTCAATGCGTTGGTCCATTAAATGCTCATGAGGCGCGTATTTGTCAATGGCATCCAGCAAGACCGCCCCGGCGAGAATGCCCAGCGAGGTCACCATCACCGCCTTAAAATCGCCACCACCGTATGTGATGCTCGGCAAAATAAGCGAAAAACAGGTTGCCGCCAACATCACCCCCGCCGCCCCGCCGAGCAGGGTATCCAAGACGCGCTGAGAAACCCGTTGGGCAAAAAAGATTGGTAAAGCGCCGACACCCGTCGCCAAGCCGGGCAGGGTACAGCCTAAAATCGTCATCAGTATAACGTTCATAACCACGCTCCCTCTTTACTTTCACTTGTTAAACCATATACCCACCATCGCACCGGCCTACCCTTACGAAATGGCCGCCATAAAAAAAGAGGCAACTGAAGCGTTGCCTCTAAAGGTAGAATTCATTGTATGGACTGCACACACAGCACTCCGATGGCCGTTAAGGCCAAGTCCCAAGTCAGGAAGCCCTGTATCAATTCCGACCCGGTTGTCCAAACACAAACCGGAGCAAACTACCCGGCGCCAAGCCCAAGGCCTGGCAGACCGGCCTAAATACAAGCGCCTCCTACCAACGTCTAGCTAAGAAAAGTGCTGTCTATTGAACGCCCGGAATGGCCGCCGGCCAAGTGGCCTCTTCCCAGCACATATCCCAGAAGAGGTACTCAAAATACCCGGTCTTGATCACAACATCTTCCAAGGCATCCAATTCATGCGCCGGCTTTCCTTCTGTTAATTGGTTCATCAGGGCCATCGCCGCATCATTTAGTGCCGTAAATTCATCGCCTGCATACATCTCAATCCAGCTGGCATAGGGATTATCCGTCAAAGCACCCGGCTCTTTTGCTAAATTCAAACCAATATGGTTGTAACTCCAGGAACAAGCCAATAGGGCGGCCACCACATTTTCAATCCCGCCACTCTGTGCCTTATTCAACATATAACTCGTATAGGCCAAATTGACCGCCGACGGCTGCGTTGCCAAAAGCGTCTCCTCAGCCATACCGAAAGAAGCCGCATATTGGCGGTGCAAATTCATCTCCATAAAGAGAACACCATCCAACCCCTTGGCATAGGTATTCATAATCTCCAAGCTTGGCGCCTTTGCCGTGCCGATTGCAAACAACCGCGCATATTCAACCAAATAAACATAATCCTGGGCCAACCAATGTTTAAATTTTTCCAAGGGGAGCGAGCCGTCCCCCAAGCCCTGGACAAAGGGATGCGTCATATAACTGTCCCATAAAGGCTGAATCTTAGGCCAAATACGTTCTGTAAATTGCATAAAAAACCTCCTGTTCTTATTAAAAAGCAACACATTTACCATCCACCGATAGCAGTCAAAATGAGCCCTTCACAGGCCCCTATCGTCAACCGCAAGCACCGCAGCAAAAAGGCGCGGACTATTTCCAGTATACCAAACCGCCCACCAAAGGCAAGCCTACAAACAGGCCCAGGAGCTTCTTTGCGGCAGCATAATCCTATCGCTAATCCTTAATATCAAACAACTTAGGTAAATCTCTTTTTATATACTCTAAAAGATTCTTGCCAGCCACGTTATGAATTTTATTTTTATGCCAATTAATCACAACATCACACTCTGCAAATGGGTCCAATAATCTGATGGCGTTAATATAATTTAACCGTTTATAAAAGGTATCGGACTGCTCCAAACAAATAATGACAGCATCCAGTGATGGCAATATTTCTAAAACCAGCTCAATTTCACTTTCAAATACAATTCGTGGCGTAAAACCTCCCTGCTTAGCAAGCTGATCTATATAACGCGGGAAGTCCTCTTTTTCCGGTAATGCAAAAAAATTTGCATTTTCAAATTCCCTAAAATAAGCACTTTTTAGGCCTGCATACCGGCTATTTTTATTGGCAACAACTTGATATCGATCGGTCCACAAGATATGTGATTCTATATCCGGATGATTAATACCTCCTAAGGTAATGGCATAGTCTATTTCACCACTTAAGAGCTGCATCATTGCTTGATGATTATTCAAAATGGTATGGCGCAAGCCCACATCAGGCATTTGATTAATAAAATCATATAGCCATCGATTTAACAAACTCGTATTGGATGATGCTATTATTAATCGTTTTCCCGCAATATGAGCAATTTCATTTAATTCATCCGGGATAGTTTCAGCATGATTAACAATAATCTGAGAATGCTTTAAAAAAGCTTTTCCAAACTCATTTAATTTCAAACTTTTACCATGTCGGTCAAACAGCGAATGGCCCACCTCGCTCTCAATACGAGAAAGCATTTTACTCAAAGACGGCTGCGAAACATACAAGGATTCCGCCGCTTTAGATAAATTTTCAAATTCTGCCATTTTATTGAAGTAATAATATTGCAATAACTCCATGTTTATCACCCCCTTATTCCTTTGTGTTTATATCATCTTACCCTAAAACGTATTTCACAAAAAATCACACAGCTATTAAACTAATTTATAGATAAAAGGACCTGAGAAGGTCGCACTGGCCAGTGCTGCACCGTTCATTTATCGAAAGGATATTTATATTATGGACTACGCAAGCACTATTTATAAAAATGGAGACATCCTTACTATGGAAGACCGACTGCCAAACGTTCAGGCAATAGCGGTCAGAGAAGGACGTATCATCGCACTCGGTACAGAAAATGAAATTGCCCGATGGAAAGGACCCAAAACGCGTATTGTCGATTTGCAAGGCAATACTTTAATGCCTGGTTTTTATGATTCACACAGTCATTTCAGCGTTGTCGGCGGTGCAGCTTTAAATTCTGTACAGTTGGCTTGTCCACCCATCGGATCTATAAAGTCCATTAGTGATGTGATGACCTCTTTAAAGAATCATCTTGATACACATCCAGATACCAAAATGGTTATCGGTTGGGGATATGATGACACGCTAATCAAAGAAAAAAGACATCTCAACCGCCATGATTTGGACAAAGTGTCAAAATCAATTCCTATTTTCGTATCTCATATTTCTGGACATGTCGGTTATGCCAATTCCAAAATGTTAGAAATAGCAAATATTGATCGTACTACAGCCGACCCCATTGGGGGCAAGATATTTAAAGATGCCCAAACCGGAGAACCAACCGGCCACCTCGACGAACAAGCGGTATATCTTTTACCGACAGGCGGTATATTTTCCTTATCTGGAGAAGGAGAAGAATGCATCCAAGCTTTGGAGAAAGCATCTGAAATATATGCTTCAAATGGTGTAACAACAGCCAATGATGGCGGCGTTAAAAACATCGAAACCATTAAAGCTTACTACGCTGCTCACAAGCAAGGTCGATTAAAAGTTCGCGTCACCATTTGTCCTTTTTCGGAAATATTGGAAGAATCAAACTTCATAAACCAAAAAGATGACTATGTCACCTTACAGGGAATTAAAATCGTTCAGGATGGTTCCATACAAGCTTACACCGCTTACATGAGCGAGCCATACTATACCGCTTATCAAGGCAACCGCGATTGGGTCGCCTATCCAGCGTGCAGCCAGGAAGCTCTAGACCAAAAAGTAATGGACATTTATCGTTCTGGACAACAGGCGGTCTGCCATTGTAATGGAGACCGCACTCTGGATATGTACTTGGATGCTTTAACACGTGCTCAAAAAAAATATCCACGCGTCGACGATCGACCTATTGTAATTCATGCACAAACTGCACGATATGATCAGTTAGTACGTATGAAAGCCCTACATGCAACCCCCTCCTTCTTTTCACTTCATACTTATTACTGGGGAAATCGTCATATGGATCGATTTTTAGGTCCTACTCGTGGTGCGAATTTAGATCCGGCGGGATGGGCCCAGCAATTAGGGATTCCTTTCAGTACCCATTGTGATTCTCCAATTACACCACAAACTCCTCTTTTAAGTATATGGGCAGCTGCCAATCGAATCAGTTATGAAGGGCGCCACATTGGTAATCACCAATGTGTAGATGTATTAACCGCCTTAAAGAGCTATACCATTAATGCAGCCTACCAATATTATGAAGATGACATTAAGGGCTCTATAGCTAAGGGGAAACTGGCCGATTTTGTGGTATTAGATCAAAATCCATTACGTATTGCACCCTCAGAAATTAAAAATATAAATGTTATTGCAACAATTGTTAATGACGGTACCATTTTCAACTCGGGCCAAATAACAGAAACCGAATCTCCTCAACCAACCACTGTTTAGTAGGGATATACACACACTCTGTTTGGAGGAAATTATTATGGAAATGATGATGTCAATTAGTTGGGTAGGCGTAATGATTTTAATCGGTATGCTCTGCCGTGCAAAAATAAAACCACTTGGTAATATTTTATTGCCAGCCAGCGTTATCGGCGGGCTGATTGGTTTTGGATTAATGAATGCTAATATGTTACCACAAGCCTCTTCCGGAATGTTAACGCAAGCTGTCGGATTCCTATTTACCATCTCTTTCATTTCAATTGGCTTAACCGGCGCTCCTGAAGGCGAAGGCGGCGCTGGAGCTGTTGCTAAACAAATTTTTAAAGGCTCAATGGGCATGGGCTTTATTTGGGATATGATGTATGTTATCACACCTCTGATGGGTTTCTTCATTATCCTATTAGTCGGCAAAAGTTTTGATATGAATCCACTGTACGGATTAATGATTCCCTTCGCTTTTTGCCAAGGTCCTGGACAGTCAGCTGTCTTCGGCGGTATGATTGAAGCAAACGGTTGGCCTGACGCTGTCCAAGTAGGCGTAACCTATGCAGCAATTGGCTTTTTATTTGCTTTCGGTATTGGCGTTCCCATGGCTAAATGGGGCTTAAAACGCGGCTTAGCCAAGTATTCTGAGAAAATTTCTGACCATATTACCAGTGGTCTTTTCCCAAAATCATCTCAAGAAGAACATTATGGGCGCATCACCACCTATAGCGGCAGTATTGATGTCTTAGCGTTTCACATGGGACTTGTAGGCTTGTGTTTTATAGGCGCCGTTTATATGGGTAAGTTATTACAACTCATTATCCCCGGGACTGTCGGAGATACATTTGCTTCCATGACTTTTTTAAATGGTATGATTGTCGCCTATATTGTCCGCTTTATAATGGGTAAACTCAACTTGTTACAGTATCATGATAGTGCCTTGCAAACGCGTATAACAGGCTGGTCAACCGACTTTTTAATTTGTGCAGCATTTATGTCCATTCAAGTGGCTATCATCGGTAAATGGATTGTACCTATGTTGATTATGTGTCTGATCGTTGGGATTTTCACATTGATTATTGCCGTTATTTTAGGCCAACGCCTTGGTGGGGACTGTGATTTTGAACGCACACTTGGTTTATGGGGTTGTCTAACCGGAACCTGCCCCACAGGGATTGCCTTGATACGGATTGTCGACCCGAATCTTCGCACAACCGCCCCAACGGAAATGGGTGCAATGAACGTTTTCATGATCCCAACTTATATCTTCGTGCCAACCATCATCGGCTACACAGCAAACCCATCTATGAGTACTTTTAATACCATTTTAATAGTCGCTGGTATCTCCTTTGCCATCTATTTTGGCTGCATGATTGTATTCCGATTAACCGGCAGAAAAACATTTAACTTATTAAAAGGCCAGAGCTATATTAAGCACAACACATCCCTAACGTCTTCTGACTCAAATAACCCTAACGTACTTGCTGATTAGGAGAGTGACAAAAATGAAAAAACTATCTCTCATTTTAATCTGTTCACTTATCATCAGCCTAACAACAGCTTGTGCAGAAGAAAATTTAGGCATTTCCAACAATGGAAGAGTATCAAAGGCTGAACCGCTTGCCATTCACTCATTGGTGCAAATTGATGCCTGGCCAGAATACCAAGCAAAGCAAGATAAGTTTGACGAAAAAAACAACTTCAAACTATCGCCGACCTATTATTCTACTGGAACTGATATCTACGCTCAACTGCAAAAAGCAGACTGGCAGATTGCATCATTGGGTGTATCTCCAGCAATGATGGTCCTAAATACGAAAAAGGCAGAATTGATTGGTATTGCATCCGATGAAAGCGCTGCAAATATAATATTTGCCAGACCTAATGACCCCATTCTGACAACTACAGAACCTAATGGAATTAGAGGGGCCAAAGAACTGGTACAATCAAAAACTTTCATCTTAACAACCGCCTCTACCTCCTCAGTTCTACTCCATCACTATTTACAACAATTCAATCTATCAGAAAAAGATATTTCAATCCAAGCCATGGAGCCAGATGAAGCCATTAAAGCTTATAAATCAGGAAAAGGGGATTATTTGATTCTTTGGTCACCTTATATCTATAAAGCATTTGATCAAGGATGGCAAGAAGTTGTTAATGGTAAAGATTTAGACTTGCACATTCCGATGCTTTATGTTGCTAATGCAAAATGGGCTAAAGAGAATCCGGATAAATTAAAAGCATTTCTAAAAATGCGAGATTCTTATATTCAACAGCTAGAAGCTACATCAGAAGAGTCTACAAGCTCCCTTAAACAGTTTTTTAAAACAGAACTGAAAGTAACGTTATCTGACCAGCAAATGAGCGACCTGATAAAGAGACATCAGTTATTTACAACAGATCAGCAAAATAAACTCATAAGCAATGGTGACTTAAAAGAATGGATGGTAGACAACGCTAATATTTACAGTACCCAAGGAAAATTCAGTAAACAGGCTTTAAACAATCTAAGTAAGTCAAACTTCTACATCACCGGTGATTATTTGAGTTGAAATATCAGTCTATAGAATAGAGATAAATATCCAAAATTTAAATAAGTAAATATACTTATAGAAAAAAGAGATGAGTGCCTTAGCTACTCATCTCTTTTTTTCTATAACCTATACTTCTGATCGCAATTTTTTATTTCATTATTCAGCTAAGTCATATAATTATATCTTTATTTGATTTGTATGTTTATCGATAACGTAAAACAAAAGGTCGATAAAGATATCTAGCATGCCCCCTATTGACAGTGATCATTCCGTCATCAATAGGGGCATAGTAAATTCTTTCTCTTCCTATGGTATTGGATAAAACATTTTGGTCTATACGACAAACTTTTCGCAATTCTTTTTGCTATCAAAGGAACGATTTCGTGTATAAAAAACTCTTAAATTTTATAACGTCGCAAAACAAAATTGAGCCGATAACCAGCAGTAAGTGCTTACTACGTGAAGTACCGTTTGTAAAGTGTGTAAAGGTAGTGTTGTTTTTATTTTTTAGAGAAAGTTCTTTTCTAAGAACTGTTGATTAGAAATTAACAAATAATACCGAACAAATCAGAACCACCGGCTTAGCCGGTGGTTTGTTATGCCCCTATAAGGGGCTGTTACTGGCAGCACTCACGTGCTCTGAATTTCTTTCTCTTGCAACAAATCCCCAGTTGGCGCTAAAGCGCCTATTTTCATACTTTATTTGACCTGCTGACCCGTAAACGGGTCGATGAATTCTTTCATACTTATCTGATCCGCCAAATAGTCTTCTTCCAATTGGTTTTTGATATACTCTTGGATTTTTTTCGCATTTTTTCCCGCGGTATCGACGTAGTAGCCTCTACACCAGAAATGCCTATTTCCGTATTTGTACTTTAGGTTTGCG